>NZ_JBEXWP010000001.1:504800-512567 GCF_040629895.1 Streptomyces sp. NPDC005866 | reverse complement strand
GGCGGCGATCCGGCTACCCCTGCCCCGCTACGCGGGAGCGGGCATTCACCCCGGCCCTAAAGGACCGGGCACCCTGCCCGGAAAGACCGGTGGTGAACCGGCGCCGGGTGGTGGACGGCAGACACGCCCTCGACCCCGCCCAGTGGCGGGCGGCCGGCTGGGAGTACCGGGCGCTGGGCCGCAACTGACCCCGGGACCGGGACCGCCTCAGGCGAACTCGGCGAGGGCGCGCTCCACGATGGCCTCGAGCTGCTGGTGGTGCGCGCCCTTCCAGTACGCGCGGCCGCACTCCTCGCACTGCGCGAAGACGTCGTACGACTTCTGCGTCCCGCCTTTCAGCTGGTCCGCCACCTCTTCCTTCGTCGCCTTCCTCAGCAGGCCGTTGCAGGCCGTGCAGCGGGTCCAGGGACGTAGGCCGGGGGCGAAGCGGTCGAGGATGTCGCGGAGCTGGTCTTCGGGGCTGGTGCTGTAGACGTAGGCACCGGCCCACAGTTCGCGGCGGCGCAGCAGGCCCCGGTCGCGGCTGAGCAGTACGCGCTTCTCGGCCGCCGAGCGGGCCGCGAGGGCCGGGTCGCCGATGTCCGTCGACTCGTAGGCCGCGTCGACGCCGAGGAGGCGCAGCCGGCGGGCCAGGGTGCCGAGGTGGACGTCGAGGAGGAAGCGGAGCGGGGCGCCCGGGACCTCCTGGGGGCGCCGCACCGCGCGGACGGCCACCGACTCGCCGTGTGCCGGGATGTGCGCGGCCGGGACCTCCCGGCCATCCACCACCAGCGCGCCGACCTCGGTGAGGGGGACGCCCAGGGACTCGATCACATGGCCGAGCGTCGAGACCCCGTCGACGGCGAGCGGATGCCCGCCCACCCGGCGGGCGTGCGGGACGAACAGACGCAGCTCGGGGGCGACTTCGACCTGGATCTCGGATGCGTTCACCCGGTCAGGATCGCACGGAAGACGGCCGTGGCCTCAGTGGTTTTCCGGGGGCAGGCCGTGTTCGATGACGTTCAGGGCGCGGTCGACGAGGGCCTTGAACTCGGGCTCGTGGTCCTGCTCCGCCCAGTACATCGAGGTCTCCATCAGCCCGCCGACGATGGACATCGCGTAGACCCGCACCTCCAGGCTTTTCGGGTCGCGCCCGGTGCGCTCGCCGATGGCCTGGCACAGCAGCCGGCCGGTCTCCGACATGCTCTCCATCATCCGGGAGCGCACCGCCGGCACCTCGACCATCAGCCGGGTGCGCAGCCGGGAGACCGAGTGGGCGTCCTTCATGCCCAGCGCGACCGCCCGGTGCATCACATGGCGGAGGGACTCCGGCCACGGTTCGTCGGCGGGTCGGGCGTGGAGCTCCTCCAGGATCAGCGGGTCGTACTCGTCCGTGAGGACGATGTCCTCCTTGGTCGGGAAGTACCGGAAGACGGTCGACGGCGACACCTCGGCCCGCTCGGCGATCTGCTCGATCGTCGTGGCCTCGTAGCCCTGCTCCTCGACCAGCGCGTACATCGCCTCGCGGATCGCCTCGCGGGTCTTGATCTTCTTCCGTTCGCGCAGGCCGAGCCGGGGATTGTCGGCGGGGGAGAAGGAGGTGTGCGGTGCCGTCATGCTGGTCATTGTCCGGCATCGGAGGTGGCGGGGGCCACGGCCGGGTCCTGGTTCTCTTCCGCTTCGGTGCGGTGGCCGGTCGGTGTGTTGGGCAGGAACGCGGCGGCCGGCAGCGCGGTGAGCAGCGAGGGGGTTCCGATGGGTCTCTTCCAGCTGAGTGACAGTAGCCATGAAATGGCAGTAACTCTCAAAATCTAGTACCTGCCAATCGGGGACTGCTGTCAGGGCATGAAAAAGATGGCCACGGCTCGGGAGCCGTGGCCACTCGAAGAGGGTGGTGGGACTACGCGTGCTGGTACGCCACCAGGGAGATTCCCACGTAGTGGACGACGAACGCGGCCAGCGTGAGGGAGTGGAAGACCTCGTGGAATCCGAAGTAGCGCGGTGACGGGTTCGGGCGCTTGATGCCGTAGATCACGCCGCCCGCGCTGTAGAGGAGACCGCCGACGATCACCAGGACCAGCACGGCGATGCCGCCGGTGCGCATGAAGTCGGGCAGATAGAAGACCGCCGCCCAGCCCATCGTGATGTAGCAGGGCGTGTACAGCCAGCGTGGGGCGCCGACCCAGAAGACCCGGAAGACGATGCCCGCGGCCGCCGCGGCCCAGACGCCCCACAGCAGCCACTGCCCCTGCGTTGCCGGCAGGAGCAGCAGGGTCAGCGGTGTGTACGTGCCCGCGATGATCAGGAAGATGTTGGCGTGGTCGAGTCTGCGCAGGATGCCGTCCATGCGCGGGCTCCAGTTGCCCCGGTGGTACAGCGCGCTCACGCCGAACAGCAGGCATGCCGTCAGGACGTAGATCCCGCAGGCGACGCGGCCGCGTGGGGAGTCGGCGAGAGCGGTGAGCACGAGGCCCGAGACGAGTACGGCCGGAAACATGCCCAGATGCAGCCAGCCGCGCAACTTGGGCTTGACCTGATGCGACAGGGAAGAGAGCGCGCCGGAAGCGCGGCCGGCGGCCGGCGAGTCCGTAGGCGCGTCGGGGGCGGACGCAGTCATGGATCGCATCGTACCTACGGAACCGTAAGTTACGGGTCAATCCCGGCCGACGACCACCCAGGAGTGGCCATCGTCTCACGGACCCTCCGGAGAGGTCACGTCGGCGTGCAAAAAGACCTTGAGACGAACTCAATGTGGACGCAAAGAAACGCAGGTGGATGCGGCGACCGTGGCCTTCCTCACGTCGCTCATCTGTGACTCCCTCTGGACAGATGGTTGATCGAGTCGGAGGATCAAATGAGTGCGGTCGGCACCGGATGAGCGCCAAACAGTCGAGCACTGTGAAGCATCCGGGTCGCAGCCCCCACGGGGCGACAAGGTCCTCACCGGACCAAAAAGATCAAAAAATCCCTCATTTAGGAGCAATCGTGGCGCGCGACATCGCGGCTCCCACCGTCATTCCCACCAAGCACCAGGAACTCATCTCGTGGGTCAACGAGATCGCCGAACTGACGCAGCCGGACAGTGTGGTCTGGTGTGACGGATCCGAGGCCGAGTACGAGCGACTGTGCGAAGAGCTCGTGGCGAAGGGCACCTTCAAGAAGCTCGACCCGATCAAGCGCCCCCACTCCTACTACGCGGCCTCGGACCCGACCGACGTCGCCCGGGTCGAGGACCGCACCTTCATCTGCTCCGAGCGGGAGCAGGACGCCGGCCCGACCAACCACTGGAAGGCCCCCGCGGAGATGCGGGACATCTTCACCGGCGGGCAGGGCCTGTTCCGTGGCTCGATGAAGGGCCGGACGATGTACGTCGTCCCGTTCTGCATGGGCCCGCTGGGTTCGCCGCTGTCCGCGCTCGGCGTGGAGATAACGGACTCGGCGTATGTCGCGGCCTCGATGCGCACGATGACGCGCATGGGCCAGGCCGTCCTCGACGAACTCGGTGAAGAGGGCTTCTTCGTGAAGGCCGTGCACACCCTCGGCGCCCCGCTGGAGCCCGGCCAGGCGGACGTCCCCTGGCCCTGCAACAAGACCAAGTACATCTCGCACTTCCCCGAGTCCCGCGAGATCTGGTCCTACGGCTCCGGCTACGGCGGCAACGCCCTGCTCGGCAAGAAGTGCTACGCCCTGCGCATCGCGTCCGTCATGGCGCGGGACGAGGGCTGGCTCGCCGAGCACATGCTCATCCTGAAGCTGACCCCGCCGCAGGGCGAGTCCAAGTACGTCGCCGCGGCCTTCCCGAGCGCCTGCGGCAAGACCAACCTCGCCATGCTGGAGCCCACGGTCTCCGGCTGGACCGTGGAGACCGTCGGCGACGACATCGCCTGGATGCGGTTCGGCGAGGACGGCCGCCTCTACGCCATCAACCCCGAGGCCGGCTTCTTCGGCGTCGCGCCCGGCACCGGTGAGCACACCAACGCCAACGCGATGAAGACGCTGTGGGGCAACGCGGTCTTCACCAACGTGGCGCTCACCGACGACAACGACATCTGGTGGGAGGGCATGACGGAGGAGCTTCCGGCCCACCTGACGGACTGGAAGGGCAACGACTGGACGCCGGAGGCCGGGACCCCGGCCGCCCACCCCAACGCCCGCTTCACCGTGCCCGCCGCGCAGTGCCCGATCATCGCGCCGGAGTGGGAGGACCCGAAGGGCGTGCCGATCTCGGCGATCCTCTTCGGCGGCCGCCGCGCCACCGCCGTACCGCTGGTGACCGAGTCCTTCGACTGGAACCACGGGGTGTTCCTGGGCGCCAACGTGGCCTCCGAGAAGACCGCCGCCGCCGAGGGCAAGGTCGGCGAGCTGCGCCGCGACCCGTTCGCGATGCTGCCGTTCTGCGGCTACAACATGGGCGACTACATGGGGCACTGGGTCGACGTCGCCAAGGACAAGGACCAGGCGAAGCTCCCGAAGATCTACTACGTGAACTGGTTCCGCAAGAACGACGAGGGCAAGTTCGTGTGGCCGGGCTTCGGTGAGAACAGCCGTGTCCTGAAGTGGATCGTGGACCGCCTCGACGGCCGCGCCGAGGGCGTCGAGACCCCCATCGGCATCCTGCCGGCCAAGGGCGCCCTGGACACCAAGGGACTCGACCTCTCCGAGGCCGACCTCGACTTCCTGCTCACCGTAGACAAGGACGTGTGGCGCGAGGAGGCGGCGCTCGTGCCCGAGCACCTCAACACCTTCGGCGAGCACACCCCGAAGGAACTGTGGGACGAGTACCGGGCGCTGGTGGAGCGCCTGGGATGAGTTCCGAGTGGACGGCGGTCTTGCGGCTGCCGTCCGCCCCTGAACTCCGCGGTCGGTCCGACTTGCCCTGACCTGCGACGTCCCACGACCGGCCGCGGTGACGACATCACGAACAGGCCCGGTGCCCGCACCCTACAACGACGTACGGTGCGGGCACCGGGCCTGTTTTCGTGTACGGCACGACGCCGGTGGCTTCGCGTGATCCGCATCGGGTCTGCCCCCATGCGCGCCACGGGGTGCGAAAAGGTCGGATTCATGGGTAGTTCGCCTATGGTGACGGCATGCGCGGAATCCTGTTGGCCGGGGGCACCGGCTCGCGACTTTGGCCGTTGACCCGCTCGGTGTCGAAGCAACTCCTGCCGGTCTTCGATAAACCCATGGTCTATTACCCGCTATCCACACTGGTGATGGCCGGTATCCGTGAGATTCTGATCATCACCACCCCCGAAGACCAGTTCCAGTTCCGTCGGTTGCTCGGCGACGGCACCCAACTGGGCCTGCGGCTGGAATACATGACACAAGAGCGCCCGGAGGGCATTGCTCATGCTTTCGTACTGGGTGCCGACTTCATCGAGGATGAGCCGGTCGCCCTGATTCTGGGCGACAACATTTTCCACGGCAGCGGCCTGGGCACACGGCTGGCCCGCCACGGCGATCCGCAGGGCGGCAGGGTATTCGCCTACCAGGTCGCCAACCCCTCGGCCTACGGCGTGGTGGAGTTCGACGAACTAGGCCGAGCGCTGTCCCTCGAGGAGAAACCGGCCCGGCCCAGGTCCCGGTACGCCGTGCCCGGACTGTACTTCTACGACCATCACGTCGTGGACATCGCCCGCGACCTACGGCCCAGCGCCAGGGGCGAGTTGGAGATCACCGACCTCAACCGCGTCTATCTGGAAGCCGGCGCTCTGCACGTCACCCGGCTGGACCGAGGCACCGCCTGGCTCGACACCGGAACCTTCAACTCCATGGTTCAGGCTTCGGAATTCGTCCGGGTGATCGAGGAGCGCCAGGGCTTCAAGGTCGGCTGCGTCGAGGAGGCGGTCTGGCGGGCCGGCCTGATCGACGACCACAGGCTCCGGCAACTGGCCCAGCCACTGCTCAAGAGCGGATACGGCCACTATCTGCTGGGGCTGCTCGAGGACTCCCGATACGTCGTCATGCCCCAAAGGGGCGGCGGATCGCCTACCGAAGAACTGCTGCGAACAGGGCCGGGCGCTCCTGTGTGACGGCGGCACTTGACGCTGCCTGCCGCACGACGTCCCGCCCGCGGCAGGACTCGGCCGCGACGTTCATATGGTCGACCAGGTCGCCGCTGCTCAGCCCACTCTGCGTAAGGAGTGGGTGGACGGCGGCGACTTCAGCGTTGAGCGGCTCGCCCTGCCACCCTCGCCCCGTAGGGCGCGGTCTGAAGCCCCGCGGCGGATGTCCCGAAGACGCGGAGGTAGTGACCGGCAACAAGAACCGCGCTATGGAAGGAAGTAATCACGTGAGACCACTTGGCATCGAAGGGGCCTGGGTGGACACACCCACGGTGTTCGCCGACAGCAGGGGTCGATTTCACGAGTGGTTCAAGAGTGAACGGTTTCACGATTCTGTCGGCCAGGGGCTTCGACTCGAACAGGCCAATTGCTCCCGCTCCGTTCGCGGCACTCTCCGCGGTATCCATTATGCGTCGGTCCCGCCTGGCCAGGCCAAGTATGTGACGTGCGTCAGCGGCGCCGTGCTCGACGTGGTGGTCGACATCCGCACCGGTTCTCCGACTTTCGGGAAATGGGAGGCCGTTCAGCTGGACGACACGACACACCGCTGTGTCTACCTCTCGGAAGGGTTGGGTCACGCCTTCATGGCGCTGGAGGACAACTCCACGGTCGTCTATCTGTGTTCGGAGGGGTACGCCCCGGAGCGGGAGTTCGGGATCAATCCACTCGACCCGTCGCTGGCCATCGCCTGGCCCGAGGATCTCGTACCGTGCATTTCCGGTAAGGACGCGGCGGCGCCCACGCTCGAGGAAGCAGAACAGCAGGGCCTGCTGCCTTCGTTCGAAGCGTGCAGCGCGTATCGCGGAAGTCTCGCGGTTGCCGAGTTCCACTGAGTAGGAATTCTTGGCGCTCGCTGCGCCATTTCGGCTCACTGCGGCCACCCGGGTGATATTGGACTATGCCAGGGGTCGTTGCGTAATCATTGCGTCGCCGAAAGTGAACAATGGCTCTGCCAGTGGTCACCGTCGGATGAGCGCACTCAGTGCGTGCGCTTGCGATGTGGTCACTCCCCCAAGTTTCGCGAGGAAGGTTCTCAGTGAGCCGTAGAACAATGCGAAGTTCGCGCGTGAAATCCGCCACCATGGTTTCGGTGGGCGCGCTGGCTGTCGTGCTCAACATCGCCCCGAGTGCGGTGGCCGTCGCCGACGCGATCCACCGGTCCGGCGCGAACAGCAGTGTGGGGGTGCCCGGCCCGAACGGCGCCGTGAGCGCCGACAAGGACAAGGGTGCCCCGCAAGGAGGCGACCGCGACCGTGGGCCGCAGGGCCCACGCGGCAAGACCGGCCCTCGGGGCCCGCAGGGTGTCAAGGGTTCGAAGGGTGACAAGGGCGACCCTGGTGGTCATGACGGGCATGACGGGCATGACGGTCACGACGGGCCTCCGGGGCCGGGGGGCCTCCAGGGCCCCCAGGGCTTCCAGGGCTTCCAGGGCTTCCAGGGTGTCCCGGGTGTGCAGGGGTCCCAGGGCTTCCAGGGTGTCCCGGGTGTGCAGGGCTCGCAGGGCACTCAGGGCTTCCAGGGCGATGTCGGTGTGCAGGGGTCGCAGGGCTTCCAGGGCAATCAGGGCACGCAGGGCTTCCAGGGCTTCCAGGGCGATGTCGGTGTGCAGGGGTCGCAGGGCTTCCAGGGCACGCAGGGCACTCAGGGCTTCCAGGGCTTCCAGGGCGATGTCGGTGTGCAGGGGTCGCAGGGCTTCCAGGGCAACCAGGGCACGCAGGGC